>NZ_CP026950.1 GCF_003065425.1 Mycetocola zhujimingii | reverse complement strand
CACCGGCGCCACGCTCATCAAGAACTTTCAGCGCCCGGTCAAGAATCGCTTCCTCCCGCTCCGTGGGAGGCTCCTTCCGGAGAATCGTCAGCAGCGCCGACACCATCGTGTGACGGCGGCCGTGCGCATCCGCGAGCACTTGCTGTCGTTCCTTTTCTTTGCCAGCCAGCCGCAACCGTTCGGCGGCGGCGGTGGCCTCGCCAGGATCAAGAATGTTGAGGTGTCCACGGCCGCGACCAAGGGTGATGACCTGGCCGCCGAGAGCACGAATCATGTCCACGTAGTCGGGCTTCAGATCGCCCAGAACCAACGGCAGTGTGCCAAACCCTGCACCGCCGGCAGCGATCCGGCGGACCAGCGTCGATTTCCCGAGACCGGGCAACCCGAGCACGAACATAGAGGGGTTGTTAATGAGATCCGCTTCCTGGAACCATGAAACCGGGTCGGCGCAAACGGTGGCCCCAGTGATGAGCTGCAACCCGAGCGGGACACCGATCATGGGCGTTCCGGTACCCACGGAGAATGGGTGAAGGCCACAAACCTGGACGGTGGTACCCCGCCATTCGTCTGCGGGCTGGATAACGCTGGCCTCGCCGCGGCCCCGTCCCAGCCAGCCGCGCGGCCCAGCACGGCGCACTGAGGGATGCTTCTCTTTCTCGGCTTTCTTTTCCGCCTTGGCCTTTTTCGGAGTTGGCAGCTCACGTGTTTTCGACTTGAGCGCGCGGCGGCTGGCCGCGTCCAGAGCGGGCATTACAACTGCTCCCTTACCTCTGACGGCACACGAAGATGTTTCGGCAAGACGAGCCCGAGCGGCAGCGCGGCGGCAAAAGCGGAATCCTGCGAACCGTGCACGACCCGCAACCGAAGGCGCGCCGTTGCCGACAGATTATCGATGGCCGCCCGGGCGTCCGCCTCCTGAGAGGCGTCTACAACCGTCGCCGTGACGAGCAGGCCGAAGTTCACCAAGCCAGCGCCGGACGCTTCTTCCTGCGCGGTCGCCAATGCGGCACGCGTAGTGGTCATGCTGCGAGCCGTCGGCTTGTCAGAAGACTGCAAGTTGAACGACGACGCTCGCACATCCGCTTCGACAATCGCGGCCGCCTTCGCCGCGTCGATCGGACGGTACAGCAGTGTGACGCGTTTTCGCGCGACATCACGATGCGGGGCGAGCAAGCGGGCCAGAACCCTCGAGGGGACGTTGCCGCGCGGGGCGCCGCTCATCATCCATGTCACCGACAAAGCGGAGTCATGGCGATACGTGTCCCAGTTCGCTTGATGCGCCGTTGGGCCGACCTCCGGCCAATAGAGCTCCGGTGGTTCGCCCGCTGCATTTGCCGTGTCAATGAGAGGTGCGGCTGCGGGGTCGTATGCGACGCGGATGATTTCGCAGAGGTCCTGCGCGCTGAGCGGGCGCGTCGCTCCGGCGCCGGTTGACGCAAGGCCCTGTGTGAGGCCGGGAAGCCGAGATGCCAGCTCGCGACCCATCTCATCGGGCGTCCGTTTCTTGCCTCCAGTCCGAGCGGCCGCATTGAACGTCAACGCCACAAAGGCCTTGATCGTGGCCGATCCAGCGGGGTATTGCTCAACCAGGTCATTCAGAAGCTGCTTGGCGAACTCGGGCGCATTCGGGTCGATCCGCCTCGTGACTTCACGACGCAGACGAGTCCCAGTGTCAGGAGCCGTTTCAATGGTGACCGAGGCAGCTTCGATGCCGGGCTCATCGCCCAAACTCGCCAGCCACATGCCCCACTCCGCAACCCAGATGTCAACCTGCTCGCGATCGACGAGAGCGGAACCGTCTGGTTCGGTGCCGATCACAACGGTGTAATCCGACGTTGAGGGTACCTGCAGGAGCGCAAACGGACGGTTGTAGCTGTCCTTCCATTCGGTCAGGCGGGAACCGGCGGCGAGACCCGGTAACTGCGCCGTTCCCCAATCGGCGCGGCCGAGCGGGCCAGAACGGTAGATGTGTGTTCCCTTAGCTTTCGTGCTCATCCAGCCCACCTTCGTTGTGGCCCGCATGAGCAGGCTCTGACCGTGCTTGTCTTTGACAGCGACGGCCAGCAGGAAGAGTCCGAAGACGGCGGCGGTGATCATTCCGTTCAGGATGTTCGATGCCATTGTGATGACGACGCTGAAGCCAGCCCCAACGAACAAGATCGCCGTACCGATCGAGCCCAGGCCCATCAGGCCAGCCGTTTTGGGCTTGGTCCAGTTTCCGTAGCTCCGGGGAGCTTCTGTGCTTGTCATGAGGTCTCCGATCAGGAACCGCTAGGTCCAGATGAGTCATTGGCCGCCGATTGAACGGCGCTCTTCGCCGCGGTCGCAGCGCCGGATGCGGCCTTGCCTGCCGCTGCTACGCCCAGCGCGACCGGAGCTGCTGGCCCAGCTGCGGCTGCACCGGCGGCCGCTGCGCCCCCGCTGGCCGCTGCGCCAGCGCTGGTGGCGGCGCCAGTGGCAGCGCTCTTTCCGGCGACTGCGCCCGACGTCGCAGTTTTACCCGCAGCTTGCCCACCTCCTGAGGTGGCTCCATTCGGCGAAGCAGCGACGGACGATCCGCCACCACCACCGGCGTTTGACGGAGTGGATCCGGAACTGCTCATCCGCCGAATAGCTCCAGACGCCAACTCGCCGCCAACCCCTGCGGCAGCGCCCGCCATCGCCATGCCGGCAGCTCCGCCACCCGCCACTGCGCCAGTCATTGGTGCGACGAAACGCAATAGAGCGGGGAGAGCAACGAGCGCCATGAGCATCAGCGCCAGGCCTGTAAGTACCGTCCAGAGCCCACCATCATCGTCCTGAAAGGCGTCAGTGCCGGTGAGGCTGAACGCGGCCGCGTAAACCAACGCGGCCGCAGGCTTGTAGAGAATGAAAGCGAGAGTCCAGCCGATGGCTTTCGCGAACCACTGTTTCCCCATTTGAGTATTGGTGAAGCTCGCAGTGAGGGGAAGCACCCCGGCGAGGATTACCAATAGCCCGGCGCGAATAACCATGATCGCGACCTGCACGAAGGTCATGAGCAATGCGATCGTCCCGAGGATAAGAACCCCTAGCGTCCCGAGGGGCGAGGTAAGACTGAGCGTGATGAGTCCGGCCACGTTCGCCCCAAAGCATTGAGATTCGCCGCCCACCGATACGTCGCAGTCAGTCGCACCATTGAGCACCCACACCGAAAACGCATCCGCAGCAGTTACCGCGAGACCAATGATTGCGAGTCCCGATCCCGATACGACGATGAGTGTTATCAACGACTGAATAAGGTCTTTCCCTGGCTGAGCTCGCTGCTCCCAAGCCATCCTGATTCCACCAATGATGATGGAGAGGACGGCTAGCCCACCCACGTAATACCAAAGCGAATTCTGCAAGAAACCCACCGTTGAGGATGAACCCTCCGGGGCCGACGATCCTAGTAGGGCACCTACCAGCGCGGACGCGCCCGAAATAAGAATGACCGCTATGAATATGACGCCGAGTGCGCCTACATTTCGCATCCCCTCGCCACGCCGAGTCCGGATCGCAATAAGCGCTCCCAGAGCGATGATCGAGAGCACTGCTAAAGCTAGGCCGATATAAGTCACGTAGCTCAAGATCGTGGTGAATTCGTCCCCACCGGGCGGATTCGTCAACGTTTCGGTTGTCCCGTCGCCCGCTGTTAACACCGGCGTGGGCACATTGACCCACATCGTGCCCATGCTCGCGACGGCCTTTCCGAACGCCTCAACGACGTCGTGAGCCAGATTCTCGACAACATCATTAGAGATACCCCGAATACCGTCGCCCACTTTCTCTTTGGCTTGGCAGATCAAGTCGGTTGGGGCGCACTCAGACTCAGGAGCGGCCAGTCTGATGTACATAATGCTTAGGCCCCTGACCACGGCGTGTAACCGCCCAGATTGTCGAGCTGTGCAGGAGCGAGTGGGTATTCCCCAGTCGCAGTCACTTCAACCTTCCAGTCGCCCTCAACCCAAAGAAGCTTCATTGGAATGCTGATCAGGGTGCCGTCGGAGTAGTTCATCGCTAAGTCGACAGTGGCCGCGTCCTCGGAGTAGGCCCCGATCGCAAAGCCAGCGATCTGAGCACGCGTCGATGAACTCGAACTGTTACCCAGTTCGCTGGCTAAGGCATCTCGACCGGGGCCTGGAGCCACCAGATCGAGGAGACGATCGCCCAGAGTCGCGTCGCTTCCCATAGCGAGGAAGTTTGCCGCCATAACAAGTGCCCCTTCGGCAGTGTGGGCGTAGCAAGTTCGGAAGCCTTCATCGATGGAACCGGGCCCCGCACTTTCGCTTGAAGGTGCGGCCACTGTTCCAATGAGCTCCCACTCCACGTCGGGCGCTCCGCTCAAGGTGTCTTCTGTCTCGAAGGCTTCGAGGCCACACACACTTGGATCCTCAACCGGATCCGCAGAAGAAGAGCTGTTAGGTGACGAGGTGGGCGCGCTTGTGGAGGGAGTCTCGTCCGGACTACCCAGGAGCGTCGTGACCAGGACGACGATGGCGGCCAGCAAGATAATGCCTACCCCGACCGTGGCGGCGAGGAAGCCCTTCCTGCGGAAGGGGCTATTCGTGGTGCTCATGTGGCTCCTTGGGGATCGTTAGCTGCCCGAGATAAAGCCGACAAGTGCTGTCGCCGCGCCAATAACCATGACGCCGACGAGAATCGCGACGAAAGTTTTCATGTGCTCGCCGCCTTCACCGCGGCGAGAGTTGAACATGAACATGACGGCCACAGCGATGAGCGCGAGGATCGCAGCGATCAGCCCTACCCACTTAGCCCACGCGAGGATTGTTCCGACGGCCTCGAAACCCGGAGGGGCCACGGGGTCCGGGTCGGGAAGCAACGAGGTGTACGCCTGCCCAGCGGCCGTGAGCACGTGAGCCGTGACGAGGGAGAGAGACATGGTGAAGCCTTTCAGTTCTGAGCGGAAGTGCTCGAGGGCGTGAGAGATAGATCAGAGAACAGTTGGCGAAACTCTTTTGGCAAGCGATCATCAGGGGAAGGTGGAGCGAGACGCCATCCTTCGACCCACGGAAGTCTCCACACGCGTGGAACACCACCGGCAATCACCTGCTCAAACTCCCGGAGAGGCTTGGGGAGGCGGCCAGGAGCATCGCTGATGAGGACAAGGCCAGCGAGTGACACTCCCTGAGGGAGAGTCTTGGCTGCCCATTCCGTTGCGGCACGTTGTGCCGCCGTCAGACCCGCATAGTTCGTGCGGGCGACCAAGACGACGTGATGAGCGGTGATATTCGCTGAGGGCAGAGGCCATGCGTGATCTGCAGGTCGTGTCCCGGAGGCAAGCGTGGCCAGTGTGGACTCCCCAGCGCCGCCGTGCACGCCGAGCCACCAAACCGATGCCGGCCACGCAGCAGCGCGGCGTGGGAGGCGGTCGGCCATATCGGGCACCGGGACACCGGGCTGAGGGGCCGTGGCGCCCAGTCGTGTCGCCCGGCGGCTTGCGGGCGGGGGCGTCAACTCGCTTTGGTCCAGCGGCTTTTCCGGGCCAGACAGCCACGGGTTCGCATTGGTCATGCGGGTGTCCCCTCTGATGGTGCTGTACCCAGCCGGACGACCAGTAACAACACTTCCTGAATCATACCTAGAATATACGCATTGGGCCTAATGTGTGTGTTTTCGTCCTGATATTCGGTTACGATCAACCTGTGGACGAAAACCAAGCCCTAACCGCCTGGCCGGACGGCATGCTGAGCGCGTATGGCCACATGCTCAGCGTCAACCAGGTCGCCGAGGTGCTGAGCTTGGATCCGCGAATCGTGCGGAAGCTGCTGTTGCAGCACGACCCCCGGAAGCGACTGCCGGGAGTGAAGATTGGCAAAAGCTGGCGCATCTCCCGCGACCAACTCCGCACATATCTGCTCACTCATCACAATGAGGACTTTGCGCTCGTCGCATCGAATCTGGAGAAAGGCACGTCATGACCGATACGGTTCCTACGTTCCCGCGCATCGAGGCGACCGTTTTGCCCGACGCCACAGGAACTGTCGTCATCAATGGCAACGTCCAGCCGGTGGCCGGCGCCGACGACCAGGCGGTGCGTGAAGCAATCCTTGAGCGCGTTGCAAGCACGGCGCGCGAGGTGGGGAGAGCGGTCCGGCTTACTACCCGTGATGCTCTGGGAGAGCAGCTGCTTGCGGTCCATCCAGATGGGCGCGTGGAGGCGCTGTCGGACATAGATCGAACTGCAGCTGTCATTTCGCCGCCCCCAAATGCTGTCGAAACCCCCGCAAGTGAGTTAAAGCTAACCCAAACGGGTGTCACTGCACCTCCCCGGGCGACACTCAACGATTTTTTGCAGTCTCGCCCACCCGCGCCGGTTGGGCCAGCGACAACCGGCTGGCAGGGCACAGTGCGGCGACTGACAGGCGGACTGGTCTCGCCGAAACCGAGCGCGTCCGAGCTGGGACACCGTAATGCCATCGAACGAGTCCAGCGCTCACTTCGCGGTCCAAGAACAGTAGTGGTTATCAATCCCAAGGGTGGAGCGCACAAAACCACGGCCACGCTCCTGCTCGCCGCGACGTTCGGAACCCACCGCGGCGGTTCAACCCTCGCTTGGGATAACAACGAAACCCGTGGCACCTTGGGGTGGCGGGCGCAACCCGCGCGGCATCAGAACACGGCAGTGGATCTGCTGCGAGACCTCAGCCGGTTCAATGACGTCCGGAACGCCCAGCTCGGCGACCTGGACAACTACGTTCGGGCCCAAGGGTCGACGCAATTCGACGTACTCGCTTCCGACGAGGATGCCGCAGCTTCCTCAACCATCGACGCGAGCGCATTCACCGAGCTGCACCACACCCTCAGCCGCTTCTACCGCGTCATCGTCGTTGACACCGGAAACAACATGCGAGCGTCCAACTGGGAAGCAGCGCTCAACGCCGCCGATCAGCTCGTCATCGTTTCCACCATTCGCGAAGATACCGCCGCCAGCGCGGCATGGCTTGTTGATGCCCTGTACGAGAAAGGGCATGAGCAGAAAGTCCGCGAGGCGGTCACCGTGCTCGCCTCACCTTCAAAAGTTTCTGATCCAGAGTTGAACCGTCGTCTGGACCAGCATTTCCGGTCGCAGACGCGAGCTGTGCACTACGTGCCGCACGACGATGCTCTTGTCGATGGCGGAACGTTGAACTTCGATGCCCTTGCACCGAGCACACGTGAGGCGTGGCTCCAGGTCACTGCCAGCGTTGCGGACGGGCTATGAAGCAGCCTCCACTCATCGTCCTGGCGCTGGCCACGATCGCGTTGACCGGCTGTGCCTCACCGACAGCCGCAGATCGCGGACCCGAAGCACAGCCGACCCGGAGCGCAACGGCGACAACGCCGCCTCCGGTCGGTGGAACTGAGGGCGACCTTGTTCCCACGACTGCGCCGGCAGCGGAAGAAGCGGCAGCGCAGGCGGCCGTTGTGGTTGTTGAAACTTTCGGGCAGCCCGAGCTGACAGCAGACGCATGGATGGAAGCGATGTACCCCGTTCTCAGTCCCAAAGGGGCCACGGCCTATCTGCACACTGATCCAGCGAACATCCCTGTGACCGCTGTGACCGGGGACCCGACGGTGCTCACGGGTCTCACGGCGACCTACGCGATTGTCGATGTTCCCACCAACGCGGGCGTCTACACCGTCACACTCACACGCGACGATGAGAACGGCGCATGGCTGGCTGAACGAATCCGACCCAAGCAGAGCTAATGGCACAGAACCAGGCGAAGGGGCTCGGGATCATTGCGATAGTCACGATCCCGGCGCTTGTGATCGGTTGTCTCTGTGGTTTCATTCTCTTTTTTGGGGGCGCGGGTGCAGCAAACGCCGCCTGTGGCGGTGCCGCTGGCACGGCCAACCCTGAAAGCGTCCCCGAAGGCGAAGTGGGCGGATATTCCGGCGAGCAGCTACGCAACGCAGCGTTTATCGTCAATGCCGGGGCGGCGCTCGACCTGGACGCTCGAGCGCAGACCATCGGAGTCATGACAGCGATGGGTGAATCTTCACTCACCGTCGTTGACTATGGCGACACAGCCGGCCCTGATTCGCGCGGGCTGTTCCAGCAGCGCGCTAACGGCGCATGGGGAAGCTACAGCGACCGGATGGATCCGACCATCAGCGCAACAAACTTCTTCAACGCTCTCAAAGGCGTCGAGGGTTGGGACTCGCTGGAGCCCACCATTGCCGCGCACTATGTGCAGCGCAACGCGGACCCCTACCACTACGAAAAATTCTGGACCCCGGCCACGGCCGTCGTCGCGGCGCTGACTGGTGCTGACGCCGTGGGCGTCGGCTGTGCCACCGGCGAGTGGGTCTCGCCGCTCGCTCTGGATACCCCGGGGCTGCTCATCACCGATTTCTACGGCGACCGACCCGCATACGTGATCGGGTATGCCTACAAGCACAACGGTGTTGATCTGGGCACCAAGGAGGGGACGCCGATCCACGCCGCCGCAAGCGGCACGGTCATCACCACAGTCACCGATAAAGGAGCGTCAAAGGCCGGCCTCGGGAACCTCATCATCATCGACCACGGCGATGGAATTCTGTCGCGATACCACCACATCAAAACCGGGGGCGTCTCCGTTACGGTAGGCCAACAGGTCACCGTAGAGGAAGTGATTGGTGAAACCGGAAACTCGGGCAGATCGAACGGGCCGCACCTGCATTTCACGATCTTCACCGATGGGAAGCCCGTGACCGAGCATGCCGTGGATCCGATTGCGTTTCTTCGCGACCGTGGCGTTGACCTGTGCACGATTCCCGTCTGGGAACGACACAGCGTGGAGTCGACATGCTGAGCCGCGACGAAAAGCTGATTCCGCCATATCCCGTTATCTGCGTCGACATGTACTCCGACGGGAGAGCCCACATCAACGTCGCGGGGCGCCACGTGGACTATCCCGCCGCCGAGCTAGAAGCCACCCGGGCAGCGGTCATTGCCTACGCTGCGACTGTCGCAGAAGAACTCGGACGGCCGGTCAGGATGGCCGCGACCGACCACAACGGGACCTTCACCGTTGGCGTCCACGCCGATGGGAAAGTCACCGACCTCACCAGTGAATCGGTGAAGCCCAGTACGTTAGCCGTTGAGGATCCCGCGCTGACAACCCAGCTGTACACGCCGGGGATCCCCGACGCTCGAATTGTGCAAGCACGCGACGAGCACCCCGACGAGGAGACGCACCTGGTGACCGTCACCGCTGAGCGGTGGGCCGTGCTCGCGTTCAGTACCGGGCAACGCTTCACCATCACAACTTCCGCACTCATCGGCCGGCACCCGACGCTCCGCGACGGCGACCAGGTCCACGAGCTCATCACGATTGACGACGCATCCCAGACCGTCTCCAAAACTCACTTCCGGGTCGACTGGCGCAGCGACATTCTCTGGGCCACCGACTACCGCTCAGGCAACGGCACGACTCTGCACAGAGACAACCAGAGTGCGGAACCGCTAGTGCCGTGGGAACCCCAAGAGCTGCAACACGGGGATGTTTTGCTGCTCGGGGACGTCCGCCTACGAGTAACCCTGTTCGGCAGCGACCGAACGGAGACAAGTCGATGAGTGGGGCGAAGAGGGCCGGCGTTCACACGCCGACGAAGGTTGGCTGGGATAATGCTGGATACGACCCGAACGGCAATACCCCCGCCGTTGGTCACGAACACCTGACCCTTGCGGATAGATTCGCCGCCGACCCCAATCGGAACTCCCATGAAGACACCGCGCCCATGATGGAAGATGACGCCTACTGGAGCGCGCTTCCGGAGACGCTGACACCCGCCCAGCTTGCCAAAATTCTCAACGTTGGTAAGCCGGCAATCCTTGCCCGGCTCCGGGCGGGGACGATCCCCGGCTACCAGATCCGGGCCTCCTGGATCATCTTTAAGGCCGAGATATACGCATGGCTGGCGTCCACGAGCAACCGTGCGCCCGCAGAACCACCTCGAGCTGTCGACGTCCTCGCGGACTACGGCGACGAGTTGACCTACCACGACCTGATGGCCCTGTTCGGGAAGACCAAACAGACCATCTACAGCTGGATCCACGAGGGCGAGATTCCAGCCTTCCATGTGGGCAACCGGTGGGTTATCCACAAATCTGAACTGCGAGAACGGCTCAACGAAATCAGCAATCAGAATGTCCCACGCAGCAATGTTGACGACACGCCGAAAACATCCCAATAACTGTTACACGTTAACGATTAGGTGAAGCCATGCGCACAACAAACGGTGGACGAAAGTCCAAAGGGCCCCGAGAACTTCTCGGCACGCGCCCAGCCGTGCCTCTGGCTGAAGCAGCACGGAACAGAGCCGACGAGCTGGGTCTTTCAATGAGCGACTACCTCGCCACGCTGCTGGCCGATGATCTTTCCATGCCGCAATATGCGCCACGGAACACTGACACGAGCCGAATGGAGCTGCCCATCCCAGCCGCTTAAACGAAAGAGCCCGCCGCTTTCGCGACGGGCTTCTCCCAAGTTTCGTAGCTCAGAACCCTCAAAGTTTGGCGACCACGAGGTTCTAGCTAGTAAAAGATCCGGATGAACCGGAGCCTTTGGCATCCCCGAAAGGATGACCCCATAGTAACCGATGTATACCGTTTTGACGCTACTTCTGGCACAGAATTAGCGTCGGGCGTGTCCCCCGATGAGTGGACAGCCTGGGATTTGACGTGCCAGCTGAGCCCTCGCGGGCGCGTTCGGCTCGCTGATCAGCTCGGACCGGACGGTTATCTGAACGACTACACAGCGACGATCCCGCTTTCAGCGGACGCGCCGACAACACCATGGGCGATGCCGCTCACCGACGTTCACGGATACTTCCACTACATCGCTTTCGACCTCGACGCCGGCCACGGCAACGCTATCTACGACGCTGCCAAACTCAGCCACTGGCTGGACGAGCTCAACATTGAACACCTGGTCACCAGGTCCGGTCCCACAGGCGGCCGACACGTCTGGCTCTCCCTCCACGACGGCACCGACGCTGCCGTGGTCGGGACCATCGGACACCTCGCTGCGCAGCTCCTGCCGTCGCTGGATATTACGCCGCTGAGAAACCCGGCCACCGGCTCGGTGCGCCCCCCTGGCGCCCCACACCGGCAGTCCGGGTACTCGGAACCGATCGGCTCCGTTGCCACGCTCACCGCGCACAGCGTAACGGCGGAGCAGCTGCAATCGCTCCACGCTTTCTTGATCGATACCGGTGCGACGATCAAGCTCGCGCCGGTCACGCCGATCCACGGTGTGAGCGTCGATGAGGGTGGGTACCCGCACCTGACCGGTTCGAAACGACCGCTCACTGATCGGATCCTCAATCTTCTCGACGCGCCGCCCGCTTACGACACGTCGCACACCCAGGCGACCGTACTCGCCGGCTGCGCACGCGCACGCTGGCGATTCGCGGACGTCCTCGCTCTGCTGCACGTCTCCCCCGCCCTCGAACACTCACGCACGCGCAGGATTACCCCCACGCAGCCGCGGGTGCCGCGCAGCGCGGCGGAATCCCGACGCGCGCTCGAGCACGCCTGGCGGCGTGCCGTCGAGTTTGTCGCCGCCAACCCGATCAGCGGTGACGGCTCCAATACTGAGTTCAACGCGCGCGCGATCGCCGCATCCGAGGCCATAGCCCGCGTCCAGACGGCCGCAGACGCCATGCCCGGACGCTGGGGCCTGAGCGGCCCTGGGAGCGCCCAGAAAGGCGTACGCGGGCGATTCTCGCACCGCGCCGTTTTGGATGCCCTGTGCCTGTTCATCGCGCAAGCCGCCTCACTCACCGTCGAAGCCGACCAGCGCCGTCTTTCCCAAGTCACTGGCTACTCACACGAAGCCTGCCGTCTCGCCCTCCACGCCCTCAGAGAACCGCTCACCGACGACCCGGAGAGCGCATGGATCGTCCTGGTCGACGCCGCCGAAGGCGCCCACGGAGCGAAGTACCGGCTCTCTAAAAAGTTCTCCACAGCACAGACAGACCAGAAGTTGCTACAAGCGGTAACGCACCCAAGCGAAAGCCCGGCTGCTGATCAACGCGACTGGTGGATCAATCGTTTAAGCTCCCGCCTCGCAGATCTTACACACGATGTTTTTTCCGCCCCGCATAGCCTGGGACGGAAAGCAGGACTTACTTACAGCTACTTGCAGGAAGAAAACACGCTCACAGTGGAGTCCCTGACCAAGGCAACAAATTTGAGCGCATCCCGAATCAGGAAATCCCTCTCACGAATGCACAGCGCCGGCCTGGTCGACCGACACCCAGACGGATGGACTCGCACCGCCGCGGATACCCGCGACGCCGCAGCCGCACAACTCGGCGTCGACGGGTACCTGGCCGCACGCGCAGCCCGCTACGACGCCGAACGCGCACGCTGGGCATGGTGGCGAGCCGACCTCGCCTGGCTCTCCAAACGAAACAAGAAACGACGCGGCCGCCGCAGTGCCACCGGCGTGCCGCTGTTCGCTCAAAACGACCGACCCGACTTCCCCGCCTACCCGCGCCGCAACGGTCGCGGACACCACGGCGAAGCGTGGGACCTGATTCTGGCCGGCGCGCTCAGCCGCCCTAAAACGATCGAGCATCAACAGGTGGCCTGAGGCTATCCCTACGGATAGCCACCGGGAACTTTGTCAGCCGGATTATCGGCGAACTCGTGAGTGTGTATCGCCAGAATCACCGTGGATCCGGGAATTGTGACGATCGCGAGGAGCATCGCGATCACCGCGATGCACCGGTGTGTTTGACGTCGAGCCATCCCCACGGCGGCGAGAACGATAGCGGTGAGCGCCAACGCAGTGGCGGCCATCCAGCCGAGCATCACCAGGCTGAAGGTCAAACCCAGAAGCCTGGGAGCAACGGCGGAGAGAGCTGCGGCCCCGGCGAAACCAAGAGCCACGACCGCAATACGGTTGCCAGGAACAGGCAGGGTGGTCACAGAGCCTCCGAGAACGTAGCCGTGCAGTACAGCTCGTTTCATTCGGTGAGCTCAGCGTCAATATACCCGGCGAGGTGTGAGCTGGTGCCAGCTCACGTGAAGGGGATTTTCCCCCTCACACTCCTCCACCAAGAACCAGGGGAACCGCCTACGGCGGTGCGATGACTCTAAGAGCATTTTTTCGTCTGTCTGGCCGGTCATCGTAGTTCGCTCCGTGCCTACGTGCCCAGATTTTCGGACGCGGTCGCAGGCTCCCTTATTTCGCCCGAAATTCTGTGCACTCCGGCACTCCCGCTCTCAATCGATTCTCTTGCCAGACAGGCAAAAAAATCAGTTGATGGAGAGAGAACCCAATGACTAACACAACCGCCCGCATGGGCACCATCGAGCACATCGACCCCAACCTGATCGTTGTGGAAGCGAACGTGCGAACCGAAGCTGCCCTGCCACGGGAGTTCGTCGCCAGCATCAAGCAGAACGGTGTCCTGACACCGATTCTCGCCCGACGCGACGAGCAGGGAAATGTGATCGTTCGAGCCGGACAGCGCCGCACCCTCGCAGCCCGAGAAGCCGGACTGAGCACCATCCCGGCTTACATTGTCGAAGCCGACGAGACGACCGTTGATCGGATCGTGCAGCAGATGGTTGAGAACGACCACCGCGAGGCCGTCACCGATGCCGACCGGGTAGCGGCGTTCCAGCAGCTCGCGTTCGAGGGCCTCACCCCGGCAGTGATCGCCAAGCGCACCGGGACCAAGGCCGCGACCGTGAAAGCCGGAATCGCTGTCGCGGAGAACGGCACAGCCGCATCCGCGATTGTCAGCCACTCGATCACTCTCGATCAGGCCGCCGTCCTGATCGAGTTCGAGGACGACGATGACACAGTGAAATCGTTGATCGACGCGGCCGAGAACGATCCGACCTCGTTCCCCCACGTCGCCCAGCGAGCACGGGATGAGCGCCGCCTTGACAAGATCGCAGCGGAAGCCACTGCCGCGCTGATCGAGCGCGGTTACGAAATCCTCACCCGGGACCGGGGCTACTACGAGACCGACTACACCAGCATCCGCGAACTGGTCACGAAGGACGGCGAGCCGGTCACCGTCGAGGACATTGCCGAGGCAGAGGGCCGCGCCGCGTTCGTACGGACTTATTACACCAGTGATGAAGCCGACGTGCGTTACTTCCTCAAAGACCCGAAAGCCGCAGGATTCCGCAGGAACAACGGCAGCGGCTCCACCAGCGGACCAATGACCGAGGATCAGAAAGCGGAACGCCGAACCCTGATCGCGAACAACAAAGCATGGGCATCCGCTGAGGTTGTTCGCCGGGAATGGTTGGCTGAATTTCTCAGCCGCAAGACCCTGCCGAAGGACACCGCAACGGTGATCGCACAGGGCCTCACCACCCATCACCGCGAGGTAGGAACAGCAATCGGGCACGGCAACGATCTGGCCCACACCCTGCTCGGGATCGAGCGAGGCCGCTACTCCGAAGGAGACAAGCTCGCCGCTTTCATCGAGCAGCACCCCGCAAAAGCCCAGCACGTCGCTCTCGCCACGGTTCTCGGCGGCATCGAGGACAGCACCAGCAAAGAAACATGGCGCTACCCGAACCCGATCAACGCCCGCTACTTCACGCAGCTGGCCGCATGGGGATACGGCCTCAGCGACGTGGAAAAAATCGTGACCACGCCCAAGGAAACCGAACCAACCAGCGAAGCCGTGGACGACGAAACCACCGACGAGGCCGGTGACGACACGGACGAGTAACACCCGCCCGGCGTGGCAGAGATCCTGTCACGCCGGGTACTCCCCCGGTACCGGCACGGAGGCCGGCACCTCCCACTCCACCAGGAACAATCGGCGCCGCTGCGCGGCACTGTCCCAACCCAAGAAACAGCCATTTTTGCCGTGAAGCCTGGCGGCAGCGTACGGACGTCCGGATTCCGCGCAAGCGGCTGCGCCGCCAGCTCCGCCAACAATTTCGGCACGCGGTCGCAAGCTCCCTTATTTCGCGCCGAAATTCTTTCCCCCGCAGCCATAGGTTGCACTCCACCCTCCCGTCCTGCCGGCACTACGTGCCTTCACGGCAAAAAACGTGGAGGGAGAGAGGAAAGAACCGATGAGCACCAGCACCAAGACCCGCCGACCGGGCAAGACTCTTGAGGAAAAGAAGGCTCAGGCCGAAGCGCTGCACAACTCGATCAGCGAGCAAGTCGAGCAGCTGCGCAACTCCGACCGCTGGACCGCGTTTCTCGATTTCGCACAGGCGTTCCACGCCTACTCCCTGAACAACGTTCTGCTAATCCTCGCCCAGAAGCCGGACGCGTCCCACGTCGCCGGGTTCCGGAAATGGCAGGCACTCGGCCGACAGGTCCGCAAAGGTGAGGCGGGCATCCGCATCTTTGGGTACTCGACCAAGAAAATCACCGAGGAAGACGAAAACGGCGACGAGGTAGAAAAGAGCGTCGCCCGGTTCCCGGTCCTGTCTGTCTTCGACATTGGTCAGACCGACCTCATTGACGGAGCCGAAGACCCCAGCGCGATCGCGGTCCAGCTGACCGGGGCCGACGATTTCGGCGTTATCGACACACTCTCGACCTACCTCACCGCCGAAGGATGGACAGTCGAACGCCGACCCCTCCCGGGTCGAAAGAACGGCTACGCCAACCCCGAAGAAATGGCCATCGTCATTGATGCCAACCTCAGCCCCGAGCACACCGCGAAGACCCTCATTCACGAAGCCGCCCACGTGCTCCTAGGCCACACCGACGACATGGCCGAATACGCCGAGCACCGCGGCCTGATGGAAACCGAAGCTGAATCCGTCGCCTACGTCGTTGCCGGACTGGTCGGGTTCGACACCAGTGCCTACAGCGTCGGCTACATCGCCGGATGGGCAGAAGGCAACACCGAACTGATCAAATCCACCGCAGCCCGCGTGCTCCGCACCGCGCACCAGCTCGCGGGGATCCTCGACCCGGAAGACACCGACGACCCTGAACCCGCCTGACCGCAGCGCAGGGAGCGTCCCAGGCCGGGCGCTCCCAAGCGCCGTGAGGGGGCCGGCGCCCCCTCACACTCCCCCACCAGGACAACCCGTCGGAGCCGCTGCGCAGCGCTGTTTTTCGAGCTTTTTGACCTATCTGGCCGGTCATCGTAGCTCCCTCCCGTGCCTCCGTTCCCAGAATCTCGGACGCGCCCTCCGGGCTTATTTCGCCCGAGATTCTGGGCACTCCGGCACTCCCGGTCGCTATCGATTTCTCTCGCCAGACAGGCACAAAAAACAGTTGTTCAGAGGAGAGAGACTATGACCACCGTTACCCGAATCGTCACCGATGACCGCGAAGCACGCCAAGCATGGGCACAATTCTGCGAACCCGGAGACGGTCTAGCCGGTGCGCTCATCCAGCGGCTCGGAGCCGTGGAAGCGTTCACCCAAATCGCTACCGGCTCACACACCAACTTTGACGGCATCGATGCCGCCCCGCTGCGAGAGCGCATGCGGCCCCGGATCTCGGAAGGTGAATTCCGTGCGGCAAACGCCATCGCCGCGAAACTCGGCTCCACTTTCATCACACCCGAAGACCCCGAATGGGATACCCGTCTGGACGTGCTCGGCGTGCACCGACCTCACGGCCTCTGGGTTCTGGGCAAGAAGGAGTTGCTGGGAACCGACACCAACACGACGGCCGTGCTCGGAAGCCGCGCCGCCACCGGCTACGGCGAATTTCAAAGTGTCGAACTCGCCTCAGGGCTGTCCAGAAGAGGTCACACCATCCTCTCCTGCGGCGGCTACGGAATCGGTGGCGCAGCGACCAGAGCGACACTCGCCAGCGAAGGAAACGCGGTCGTGATCCTCGCCGGAGGGCTGGACCGTGCCTACCCCGCCGGGCACGCCGCTCTGTTCGCACGGGTTGCCGAAGCAGGCGTACTGGTCAGCGAGCTGGCACCAATGACCTCTCCCACAAAATGGAGGTTTTTGCAGCGAAACCGGATCCTCGCCGCTATGGCCAACCGGGTTCTTATCGTTGAAGCGGGCTGGCGTAGTGGCTCCTTAAATGTCGCGGGACACGCTATCGCGATCGGCACCCCGGTTGGTGCAATGCCGGGCCCAGTGACCAGCGCTGCCAGCGCCGGGTGCCACCGCCTCATCCGTGAATACGGGGCAACCCTCGTCACCACAGTGGAGGAAGTCGAAGCCCTATAGGCGAGGCGGTTGGTCAGCTCACCGCTGGCCAACCGTGAGGGGGCCGGCGCCCCCTCACACTCCCCCACCAGGTAACCCGTCGGAGCCGCTGCGCGGCGCTGGTTTTCGAGCTTTTTGACCTGTCTGGCCGGTCATCGTAGTTCCCTTCCGTGCCTGCGTTCCCAGATTTTCGGACGCGGTCGCAGGCTCCCTTATTTCGCCCGAAATTCGGGGCACTCCGGCACTCCCGGTCGCTATCGATTTCTCTCGCCAGACAGGCACAAAAAACAGTTGTTCACAGGGAGAGAGAACCTAATGACTACAACCACAGACCAGTTACGAGCGGTGCGGATCACCACGAGAACGCTGGGGCACATCCACATCGATGGCAGAGACACCGTCACTTCCATCCAGAACGCGGTGGGCTGCCGAACGTTCGACGTCGTTTCGGTAGACGGCGGCATTGACTTCTTCGTAGACGATGAGGGCGCAATCAACGGGTCCTCGTTCAACCTGCCGTTGACCGTCCTTGCCCACGTTCTCGGCGTCAGAGCGGCCCTCTTCGGTAACGCGGTGATACTCGGCTCGAATGATGAGACCGGTGACACGATCAGCCTCACCGAAGAGCAGGTGCAGCGCATCACCGCCGCAGCAAGTGAGAAGCCCTCCCCCGTCGTGCTCGACCAGTTGACGGAAACGCTCGCCGCGCATCCCGCAGCCCTGGCAATCATCGCGGGCCTCTAACGCCGCCACGGCTGGCCAGCTGACCGCTGGCCAGCCGTGAGGGGCGATCCCCTCACACTCCCCCATCCCGGTCACCCAAGCGCAAAGCGAGAAAAACCATGACCGATCCCCAAGCCCAGGCACGCGCCGAAGCGGCGCAGCAAGCAGTCGCCGCTCGCTATGGAGACATGCCCGTGGCCACACGAGTTGACGCGATCATCGCGAAGCTTCACAGGAGGCAACGCATGCTCGACGGCTGGGCCACTGATTTCAACCGTGGCCACGGAATCAACGCCGCTCTGGCGAAAGAGCAGCGACTCCAGCTCGAGGCGGAGCAGACCGCGCTCAGAGCACAGCTCGACCGTGACCGCGCACTACTTCACGTAAACACGTAAATAAGTAGTTACGTTGATACGTAAACACTTATTCACGTAAACACTTGAATAAGTGTTTACGTGAATACTCATTTACGCTAGGATGTTTTCATGAAGGTTATAACCGTCACCAATCTCAAGGGTGGCTCTGCCAAGACCACCAGCACCGCCTACCTCGCGCACGCCTACGCGGCCGAGGGCAAGAACGTCCTCATCATCGATGCCGACCCGCAGGGATCGGCGCTCCGATGGAGCGAACAGGGGGAGTGGGAAATACCCACCATTGCCCTGCCTGTCAAAAATCTCCACGCTCGACTGCGGGGAATCGTGCCACCGGACACCGACGTCGTTCTTATCGACACCCCGCCACTCGATGAGCAGGCAGGCATTGTGTACTCGGCTCTTCGCGCCGCAGACACCATCGTCGTCACCATGGCCCCAACGATGCTCGAATTCGAGCGGCTGCCCGATGTATGGGCAGCGATCGATGAAGTCGAGTCACTGCGAGACACTCCGCCGCAGGTGGCCGTTCTCCTGAATCGCACGGTCACCAACGCGAACTCGACACCCATGTTCCGCCAGCTCATCGCTGACGACGGGCGCACCGTGCTCGCCACAACGATTCCACGGCGCGAGCCAATCGCCCAGGCGTTTGCCGCACCCGTCACCGACTTGGGCAAGTATGCCGACGCCGCACGGGAAATCGACCAGCTGGGGGAGTCCGCATGAGCCGGCAAGATGAAATCGCTGCGCGCGCCGCGAAGCTAAGCAAAAGGCCCACGACGACACGACCAGCTGCGGCTGCGGCTGCCACCGACATACCCGACGCGGACGCCGGGACCGCTGCGCCGCCCGTGCGCACCGCTACGCGCACCGCGCCTCGGGCCAAGCCCGTGCGCGTGAGTGCAGACCTCGCTCCTCAGGACTACCGGGCTCTGCTGGCATACTGCGCAGCAATGGCTGAGGACCTGGGCAAGGCGAAAGTCGCCCACGTCCTGGTCATTCGGGCGCTCGTTGCTGAGCTGAACACGAACCCCGAGCTGCAAGAAACCATCCGCAAGGCCGTAGTCGCGCAAATGAGCGATTAAGTAAATACGTAAATAAGTATCGGACGGAGCGAGCGATGAAGAGCACCGAAAGCCGGCACGGAGGCCGGCAACCGATAGAGCCGCTGCGCGGCGCTGTGAAGTGCTTCTCCTTTTTCACCTTTCTGGCAGCTGATCGTAGCTCGCTCCGTACCTCCGTTCCCAGATTCTCGGACGCGCCCTCCGGGCTTATTTCGCCCGAGATTCTGCGCACTCCGGCACTCCCGCTCGCTATCGAATCTTCTCGCCAGAAGGCAAAAAAAATTGTTGGTGGGGGAGGGATGAGGACATGAGTGAAATCGTGACGGTGTACAGCAAGCCCAACTGTGTTCAGTGCACCGGAACCTATCGATTCCTCGACAACGCTGGGATCGAATACCGAGTCGTTGACCTGACCGAATCACCGAGCGCGATGGAATACGTGACCGAGGATCTCGGATACTCGCAGGCCCCCGTGGTCGTCGTTGACGATCAGAACCACTGGGCAGGGTTGCGTCCAGACAAGATCGCCGCGTTAGCCGCCGCCAACAAGACCAGCTAGACCGATCACCACTGATAGGAGAAGAGACATGTCAACACGTACCATCACGGGAAACCTGGCCGTCGACCCCGAAGTAGTGCAGGCCGGAAACATCCAGATCACCAAGCTCCGAGTCATCGAGAACACGGGGGAGTACCGCCAGGGAAAATGGCACGCACACCCCGACGCCACCACGCATTTTGTGGAAGCGAAGTTTGAGCTGGGGGAGAACGCCGCAGCGACACTCCACAAGGGAGACCCAGTTATCGTCGTCGGCCGCGAACGCACCAGCAGCTGGGGGAACGAGGGTGCCAAGCAGTACGGACGCGTCATCGAAGCCGAGAACGTGGGCGTCGACCTCAACCGGGCAACCGCGCAGGTGCACCGCACCGCGAAAACCGACGAGAAATAACCATCGTGTGAGGGGCCGCCACGGGGCGGCCCCTCACTTCCACCCACGGCCAGCAAGGAGGAACCATGAGCGTAAGAACAGTCACCGGACGTCTCGCCAGTGTCCCGATCGTGCAGGCCGCGGGACAGGTGGAAATAACCAGGCTTACCGTGATCGAACAAACCCGGCAGTATCGACAGAGCGCGTGGGTGACCGACGAAAATCCCACCACACACCACGTCGAAGCCAAGTTCGAGCTAGGGGCCGCAGCTGCGCAGCTTAAGCCCGGCCAAGCAATTATCGTCGTCGGAAACGAGCGGACCACCAGCTGGCGGAAAGACGGAGAAGGGCGACAGTACCGACGCGTTATTGCCGCCGACCACATCGCAGTAGACCTCGGCGGCTCCAAGGCGGCCGCCCCGGCCGCTGAACGGGGTGCTGCGCGCCCTTGCGCCACCCCTGGATGGGAAGTCACCCCGATCGGTAGCAAGGTCTCAGCAACAGACGCCGCAACCGGTTTCACCGGGTTCGGTGGCGATATCACCGCTGAGCTTGCCGATGCACGCATCCAGCTAACCAGCGCACAAACCCTCCAGGACTACGACGCGATCACCTACTGGATGCGTGCCGTCGTTGACCTCGAGCGCGCCGACGAAGGCCGGCGTTGAGGATGTCACCCGTTGCTGCCATGCTCAAAAAACTCCATCGCTACCAGAACTGAGGATCCCGGATGACGACCGATACACAGAGCGAACTCGCTCAAGAGCTTCGCGACTGGGCCCGCGGGATGACAACGCTGCAGGCCGCTACAGAAATGCTCATCCGTGGCGGCTACGCCGGCGAAGGACGGCGTTGGATCCGATACGACGAAGACAACCGCCGGCACTGGATCGACTTTGCCAGCATCCCCGACCTCATCGGTGCACTCTCCGGTGGTGAAAGGCGCTTTCTCAGCATCGCGACCAGCCTCGCGGCCGATGAGCCGATCGTGCTGGGCGATGAAGTCGCCGGACTCGACCACAGACATGCGAACCTGGTCCTGGCCGCTATCGCGGCCGCCGCAGGATTCGACAAGCCAACGAGAACGATTGTGTTTGTCGGTGATGAGCCGCAGAGGGCAATCGCACCCGCGCTCTACGACTGGCCTACCGAGTAGACACTCCACAAGCCAGCCCCCGGTCGTTCTCTCTCTCCCGACCGGGGGCTTTACTCCGCCCACTTCCCCGACTCGAACAAATGTTCGAACCGTGTTTTAATAGGGTGATGGGCCAGAACAAAAGGTACGCCGAGTATTACGCGAAGCGTATGGAGAAACAGATCACTGAGGTCCTGATCCGGCCGAAACCAATCAGCCTGTCCGAGGACGAGCTGGACCGGGAGCACAACCCGGTCACTCAGGCACAAAGACCCATTCCGATCCGCGCCTGGGCGCGTTATCCGGAAACTCCCGCGCGCGTTGAAGGGCGGGCGATCGCCTGGACGGAACGCGCCGTGCAGATCGAATGGGAAGACGTCAGGGGAGAGACGCACCGAGCATGGGTGTGGGCCGGCGCCGTCGACAAACTCTAAGGAGCAGCAACGCATGAAGGTAATCGTCACTATCCGACAGGCCGAAACGCGGCGCGTCGAGGCCGAAGGCCCCGACTATGCCGCAGCTCGTGCCGCAGCTGAGGCGAAGATCCCCGAGGGCTGGGAAGTTCTCGCGTACCGCACCGAACGATAGCGCCGTGAGCTACCCAGTTGCTGCTGCGGAATCTGCTCAAACAGCGTCTAATTGTCGGCATGGACGAGACAGCAGCTGACTGCGCCAGCACACCTAACTGCCCGACGTGCCTTACTCGAATGGTTCTCGGCGGCTCAGAGAGCCGCCTCTACTGGCTGTGTGACGATTGCGGGTTCGTCAAGATCAGCTGACGCTAGAACCAGCGGCGCTTACGCCGTTTAGCTTGCTCGTCGCGCGCTACTCGGGTCGCTTCCCGGATCAGTGTGCGGCGGACCTCGGGATCCGAGAGGTCAGCATCCTCGACGGCTTCGGCGGGCGCTGTTGCGCGCACCTTGCCGACGGGCCTTACCTGCGGTTCGAGAACGCTCATATCTTGAGTGTACGGCGGGCCACTGATAATGCGCTAGATCGCATATCCCACCGCCAGCAGCTCCGCAAGAACTTTGGCTGTCTCAACCTCCGTGCTTCCCTCGGTGAAAGCGTCAGGCTCAGGGGAGTCAATTGTGAGCATTCCGTATGAGTAAGGACCGCTCCTGATAACCACCGACACAAAAGAGCGGTAGCGACTCGTTTTGGAGATCCCCGGACGACGCTCATTTTCAGTGTCGGCGACGACAAGCGGCGGCCCACCAGCCTTGGCCCAGGCGATGGCGATTTTTCCGGCTTGTGTGCTGGTGTCAAAATCCTTTGGATCATCCCCAGCGCCACCGGTCGACTCATGGGCTAGAACCGTTGCAGCTCCATTGAGAACAAAAACGTTTGCCCGCACCTTCGGGATGTGTTTGAGAAGAATGTGCGCCGCAGCCGCGGTGGCTTTGTCCGCTACCCGTTTAGCTTGCTGGCGCTTCAGCGTCGGGGTCAGCTGAGGCATCTCAGCGAGCAGTCGCGCCATCGGCGCAATGCTGTCTTTCATGGCGAGTCGGAAATCTGCGATTTCACTATCGGTTGTCGCAATCAGTCGGTTCGCGCGTACACCTCTGATGATCTGAATGACCAACGAAATCAGCAGCACGGCCGCCGCGGCCCAGAAAAGGAATTCGGATTGCGTTGGCCAAATGGTTCCGGCCTCGAACATGACTGCGCTGGCGCCGGCCATCACCGCAGGGATTGCAACGTCGAGCACTACCCGCCACGCGGGGCGGTTCGTGGGGGAGGTCGTCTTGGCCATCCGGTAAGTGTATGGGTCAGGCGCGGATCGGAATGGGTTGTTGGAATGGATAGGGCGGTTCACGGGGCTCCTTGATGTGGGTTACGTTCACATCTCCTATGCGGGGTTATCCGAGCGTGGTGTCGCGGGTTCGCACAGAGAGTGAATCGCTCGATACCCTGCGGCGGGAATACAGGTCGCTTGCGCGCGCGCCCGTATCGATCTCGTGGCCGATAGGGGATCGTTCACCGGGACACTCTGAAGTGCACCTCGAAGCCGCACCATTCAACGACGACCAACGCCCGTAAGGCTGACCCGATTAAATGCCCGGTGAGGGGGCCTTCAGTGGTACATTTGCGGCACGGCGGAGACCTCGTCGGTATGCGTCGCCTTCGAAGGAGTCCGATGTCCATAGAAATCACCACGAGCCCGTTCGACTTTCAGAACGGCGGGACTTCCCGGCGACCGAGGAGTTAAGGTGCAGGGGACTCGACCCGGCGCGCCGGGGCGCGTATTAAGCGCCGATTTCCCGGATATGTTCATCTCCGAAAGCGGCGCCGTCGAGATTGGCTGCGAGGGTGGCGGCCGCTATCCCGCAGATGACATGCTCACGTGGCTTGATGCCGTCGCCACCGCTATTCGGCAGCATTCTCGTGAGCAGGCCAAATGAAGGTCGGATACGCACGCGTCTCTACCGCCCAGCAGGACCTCACTGTGCAGCGCGAGGCGCTCCAAGCGCTCGGCGTTGATGAGAAGCACGTTCACGTTGATCACGGGCTCACAGGCGCTAACCGTTCCCGGCCAGGACTAGAGAAAGCTCTCGCGGCCGTTCGTGAGGGGGATGAGCTTGTGGTCACCAAGCTCGACCGCCTGGCCCGCTCGATCCGCGACGCCCATGACATCGCCGACGAGCTCGAAGCGAAGGGCGTTGCACTGAATGTTGGCGGTAGTCGCCACGACCCGTCCGACCCCACGGGAAAGCTTCTCTTCAACGTGCTCGCGATGATCGCGGAGTTCGAGGCTGACTTGATCCGGATGCGCACACGCGAGGGCATGCAGGTCGCCAAAGCGAAGGGCAAACTGCGTGGCAAAAAGCCGAAACTGTCACCGGCGCTCGAGAAGTATTTGGTCGCCCTGTATCGATCGGGGGAGCACACTACGAGTGAGCTGGCTACTCAGTTCGATGTGGCACGATCGACGGTTTACCGGGCGGTTAAACGTGCTGGGGAGAGCACGTAGCAACGGCGGTTCCGCCGGTCCGTTGAGCGGACCGAGACGATCATCTAATGAGTGAGCCCTTCTGGCCGGGAGCGCTGAGCTGGTGGGTGGAGCTGCCGACGCTCGGGGCTTAACCGGGATGCTGCGGCGCCTGGAGCGGCTAGCCCATCGAGCGCCTGGGCACGCAGCGTCTCAATGGAAGTGGATGGTGGGGTTGCTGAGGCGACCGCCTGTTCGAGTTGCTCGACCCGTAGCGCTGCGCGTGCCCGATCCAGATCGAATGGAGGGGTGTAGTTCGCGCGGGCATCCATTGAGTCCCACGAGTCCAGGTCCACTTCTTCTAGCGTGGGGAGTTTGAACGGTGGGGTCCGGTCGGCGTCGGTTTCGAGGATGTTGTAGGTGATGCTGGCATCGATGCTGCGCGCAACTTGGTCGACGACCGGGCTGTTCTCGCGCCACCGGCCATAGACCTCGGTGAACTCGATGAGCTTCTTAACCGAAGCTGGGCTTGTGACTCGGGTCGCTCTCCACTCGACCATTCCTGCTGCTTTGCGGGTGTCATCAAGCTCTGCCGTTATGAGCCGGCGGTGGGCCGCCGTATCCCCGCCGGCTGCCGCTACCGAGTCCTGATCGATCTGGGCACGCGAGTTGAGCCCGCGTTGGAACGCTCCGATCATTGCTAGCCGGAGCTGGTGGCGGGTGTACCCGTAGAGAGTTGGGTTTGGATCCGCGTTGCGCGGTGCGTCGGTCATGATGGTGTCCTTTCAAGAGTTTCGGAGTGTGAGGGGTTAGTGCCTGGGGTGGGCGGTCGTGCGGATGCACTCGGTGATGCCGGATGCGGAGTATCGGATGAGCCGGCCTCCGAGTCGATGGAACGTCGGCCCGACATTCTTCGCCCTCATTTCACGCAGCTCTTCGAGCGTGCGTCCCAGGGCAACGCTTGCTTCTTTCGGCGTCAGCAGAAGGGGTGCTGGCAGGTACTTTTTCCCGTCACCGGAGACGGACTTGGTTGTCTTCACGATGTGTCCTTTCTGAGGGGCGAGCACGCAACGGATCGGACCTGGCAGGTCCTGAAAATCTCCGAATTGTCGGCTTGCAGCCGATGCCTCGCCATCGGTTGGTACTCGCCAGTTGCACGCAGCGGAGAGGGTGTCAAGGGCGGCCGCAGGCCGGATTCCGAAGGAATCTGCGGAGCACCCTTGACTCCCTCGTGAGCGCAGTGCAACCGGTTCCACCCCAAAGCAGAACAACTTGCCAGGGCACATAAAACGGCCCCACCTAGGAGAACTAGGTGGGGCCCGAACTGGTGTGGGGGAGAGGTGCTTTATCCGGCGGTTACTGCGCCTGTGTTTCTGGGGCGGATGCGCGGCGCTTGCGTTGCCGCGGCGTGGATCCGCCCGGTGCTCGAACGCCGGTCGCGCGGAGATCTTTCTCGCTCCATCCGGCGTTCCGTGCAGCGGTCCAGGCGCGCTCGTGAGCGGCCGTTGCTTCCCTTAGCCGCTGTTCAGCGGCATCCGCTTCGTTGGCAGCGTCGGCGAGATTGCGGACTGCCTCGACACGGTTGTTTACGTCGGCTTCGATGATCTGGCGCGCTTTAGCAGCCGCTTCGTCGGGGTTCACATTCACGTCGCTCATGACCTCAGATTAACAGCGGTTCGCGTTCGCGGCTAGAGCCTTTCAGGATTCAACTCCAGCTGAGCTGTCGTATCCCGCAGGCGCTGCCTCGGCGGGAGCAAGCTATAGAGTTAGGCACCCTAACTCGCTTGTTCTCCTAGACGCTGTGCGTCTTAGTCGGCATACTTGACGTATGGTCCCCGAATTCTCGGGGTCGCTGCGCTGGGCCAGGGAAGGCGGGGAGACATGACTGACAAGAACGAGCGTCGTCTGTTCGGCCGCCAGAGGCGCGCGAATTCAGACGAGCCCCGTGAACGTCGTTACCACGTCCGAGTGAGCCCGGAAGAGGACGCACAGTTGCGAGCACGGGCGGTTGTTGCGCGCGTGACCGTGCCGCGACTGTTGGTCGAGTCCGCGATGAACGCACACATTGAGACCGACACCGACCGCAAGGAAGTTATCGCAGAGGTGTTCGCTGTTCGCCGGCTAATGGCGAACGTTGCGAACAACGTGAACCAGCTCGCGCGGTTCGCCAACACGGAGAGCACATTTCCCGCCGAGGCGGAGGCGATCGTTCAGGAGTACCGCGCACTTGTTCCACGCCTCAGTGCGGCATTAGACAGGCTCGATCAGTCATGATGCCGAACGTCACGCGAGGGAACGAGATGACCGGTCTTATGGTCTACCTCGCTGGCGGCGGGCGACACAACGAGCACCAGGAGCAGCACTTGGTGGCGGGCGATTCGGCCATCCTGACGATGTACGGATTCGATCAGCTAGACAAGGCGACAGCGCTCAAGATCGCTCATGACCTCGATGAGCCGCGAACACGGCTCGGGGTCAACGTGACCCGGACGGCACGGATCACCGACCCGGAAACCGGTGTCGTTTCAACGACGCAGGTAGATGCCAACGTATGGCATTGCTCACTCTCCTTGCGGGCCAAAGAAGGCCAGCTGAGTGACGAGAAGTGGGGTGCGATCGCTCAGGACTTTGCCGACCGCATGGGCTTCACCGAAGCCAGCGGGAAGGCACCATGCCGGTGGGTTGCGGTTCGTCACGGTCTGTCTACGAACGGCAACGACCACGTGCACATCGCGGTGTCCCTGGTGCGCGAGGATGGCACCAAAGCGACAACCCACAACGACTTCGCCAAGGCGCAGAAAGTCTGCCGCGATCTTGAGCGCGACTACGGGCTGGAACAACTGGAGAGTCGGGAAGCAGGGTTGGGGGAGCGGGGAGTCAAGCCCGCAGAGCGCGCACGCCAAGAACGCACCGGCGCCGTTGAGGTCGACGCCCACCGGCTTGAACGCACCGTCCGCGCTGCCGCGACAGCATCGGTTGACGAGGGCGAGTTCGTCCGCCGGCTACGTCGCGGCGGGGTACTCATCCGCCCCCGTTTCGCCGCTGGACGCGACGACGTTGTGGCCGGCTATTCGGTTGCTCTTCGACCTGCCGAGGGCGCTTCACCGATCTGGTACGGCGGTGGCCGGTTGGCTCGTGACCTGACGCTGCCGCGACTGCGGGAAGGATGGCCGGACGCGCCCGCCACCGCACAGGCCGCGGCTGACGAGTGGCGCGCGACCAGCAAGAACCCATGGCAGTACCGACCGGTTGCGCCGGGCCGCGAGGAAACCGCCCCGGACCCGCAACTGTGGAAGCAGTACACCGACGAAGTGGCGCAGCTCCGCAAGCAGCTGAGGGACGTCCCAGTTACTGACCGGGCGACATGGGCTCACGTTGCCCGGGAGACTTCTGGAGTGTTCGCGGCATGGTCGCAGCGGGTTGAGGCGACGCCAGGACCGCTCGCTGAGACCTCCCGGGAGCTGGCCAGGAGCGCGCACCTGAGGGCGCACCAGTCGAAGCCGAAACCTCCGCGGCTCGGCTCTGCAGCGAACGCCGCAATGATTCTCATGCAGGCCGCCAGCGGCGGACGCGGAACTATGGCCGAAGCCATCATGCTCCGCCAGCTCGGCCGGGTCAGCGTCGCGATCCTCGACGCTCACACCGCAGCTGGCGACGCGCGACGAGCCGAACAGATGACGGCAATGATGCGCAGCAAGTTCGCCCAGGTACAGCAGAGCCTGCCGGAGATCTCGGCGACAACGCCACGGACGGATGGCCGGGTGATGACTTCCGAGAACGAGGCCCTGCGCCGCGCGACGGACGGACTTGCTGCGCCTGGCACTGGTTCACCGCTGCCCAACAAGCTGCAACCGAGTAAGCACAAAACGCCAGCCACGCCACGCGAGCGTGACGGCCACGGAAGGGACTAGGGACCAATCATGGCTGAAGAAACAGACGGAGTAGCCGAATCGTTTGACGACTCGCTGCGCATCGCTCTCACGGTGGCATCGCAGTTCGGAGAGCGAATCTCCCGATTGCGCGAGCAGATGAGCCACACGCGAGAGGCTGCGGCACAGCAGGAGAACCGCGAGCTGCAGAACAGGTTCGAGGCAGAAAGGGGCGCGGCTCGCGCCAGCCTCGAACCTGTACGGCATGCCGAGTGGTGGGACAGTGCGAAGGTCGAGGACATTGCCTTGGTTCACGAGACAGCGACCGTGTGGCGAGACCACGACGACGTTGCTCGTGAGGCCGGCGACACGATCCGTCGGGAGGTGCAGGATCGCTACGGCATCGACGTCGATGCACCCGGCGGGGATCCCGCCCAAGTGGCCGCGGCATTGCGCGAAGCCGAGCAGGCACGAGCTGATGCACGGGCGGAACGAGAGCGTTCAGCGGAAGAACTCACTGCCAGCCAGCTCCTTTTCGCCAGCGCTGAAAGGCGAGAGCGCGATGCTCAGGAGCAGTCGGAGAAAGACTGGAACCTCGGTGACGGCGACAGGGCCGAGTCAAACGAGTTCGCGGCACGCGAGACCGATTGGAAGCAAGCCGGCGAAGCCGTCAACGAGCGGGGCGCCAGCGCCCAGGAGTACGACAGTTCCGAACGCCGGCAGAAGTTCGCGACCAGCCTCGAAGAGAAGGGGATCGCGAAGGAAACCGTCGCTGCACGGGTTCTCGCAGACGGGGAGAATGCCAAGCACCCCCGCGAAGCGGTGCGCACGCAGGCAGGGAAGGCCACGAAGATCCGCAGCAAGTCGACGGGCACGGCGCAGCAACGCACCCGTGGGGGGCTCGCCCGCTAGGACAGTCCACGACAAAAGGGGCCGCGCAGTTTGCGCGGCCCCTTTTGTTTGCCTGGATCAGCTCACTCGCATGTCGGGGAACAACCCCTCTGGGGGAGCTTCATAAGGCAACGGTTCGCCGGGACGGTTGGTGTCCTCGGACTTCGCGAAGGGGCCCTCCGGGCTCATCAGGATCGGCATGTGGTGATCGGCGTGCTCGATCCACCAAGCGCTGGACCCAGTTGCTCCGTCCAGGCGTAGGTGCTCCCAGGCACGCCAGAGCGCATCGATACGGGCAAGCGCTTCGGGGTGCTCCCACCAGCGCGCGGACCACCGGAACGAGGCATTACCGCCGCCGACACGGCGCGAGTATGTGAAGCGCAGTCGTTCGCGCATGAACTCATCAGCGGAACCGTAGAACAGTTGGGGTTCAGGAGTCGGCTCTTCGGCCGGCTTGTTGTCGTCGTCGCGGAAGTCGTCAAGGTCGCTCATGGCTTGTCCTCCTTCATCGGGGCCGCCGCGAGCCAGGCGTCAGCGGCAGCGGGCACAGTGCCTGCAGCTCGAGCGGATGGATCGTGTGCCTTGATCGAGGCGCGCACAGCCTCAGCGTGTGGCCCACGCATCCACGGCACAGTTTCAACCAACGTCGCCGGGGCTCCGGAAGCGAATACGACGGCGCGGCCGCGCGGCAACGCTCCGAGGTCGGCGATATCCAACGTGCGCTCCCGCTGGACCTGATGCGACGTCGACCGGTTGCCCCGGCCGACGTTCGTTGACGTGGTGTGCTTGTCGTAGTCGCCGACCATTTGGGACAGCTCGTTCAGAAACTCAGGTTCCTTCACACCGCCGCCGTAGACGGCGATGTTCGAGGCGGACCAGAGTTTGCGCATCCCGTCGCGGCCCCACACCTGAACGCCCTGTGACCAGGA
Organism: Mycetocola zhujimingii; assembly: GCF_003065425.1. Classification (NCBI taxonomy): domain Bacteria; kingdom Bacillati; phylum Actinomycetota; class Actinomycetes; order Micrococcales; family Microbacteriaceae; genus Mycetocola; species Mycetocola zhujimingii. The sequence goes on along the minus strand of NZ_CP026950.1, from coordinate 2,276 downwards.
CTGCAGAATTGTCATCAAGACGATTCCGCGGGAGCCGTAGTGGGAGTACAGGTCGGGTAAGTCGTGCCAGCGGCACACGTTCGCCGCTTCGTCAAGAACGCCGAGCATCGGCACTGCGAGCCGGCCACCGGCCTGAGTGGTGGCGAGTTCTTCGGCTGCTTCGACGGTCGCGGCCGTGAGCGCGGTGACGAGCGGCCCAGCAGTTCCCTTTCCCTCTTTGGAGAGGCTGTAGAGGGTGTCGCTGCTGCGCGCGAAGGCGTACGGGTCGAACTGGGGGCCGTGATCGCCGGCGACGTTGCCGCCGAGCGGGGTGACCCATTCCGCGATCGCTCGCACCTTCAGGCACGACGCCATCTGCGCGGCGGTGCCGTACACGCTGTCACGACGGCGAGATTCGCCGTTCACCTGCCCGTCGACGGCATCCGCCATCTGCTCGTACCCGTGCTCGCGGAGAATGTCGACCGGCGTTTCATCACCCGGCGTCGTCGTCCAGGTAAACGCTTTGGTGATCGGCAGATTGGCAAGAGCCGCGGCAAGCAGAAAGCCAGCCAAGAGGTCTTGGCCGGCGTTGTCGAAATACGGATCAGCCCGAGAATCCCCGGCGCGAGAGCCCGACGCGAAATGCGCGGCGAGCTTCGCCGCTTTCACGTCATCGGTGACGTAGCTCAACGGGTTCCACCACCAGCTCGGCGGCTCGGCGGCGATGCGCTGCGGATCGAACGCCCAGATGGTGCCTTTCTCCGCCCGAACGTCCCGAGTGGCGTCGAGCACGTCACGCTTGTTCGATGTGGTGAGCACCGCTCCTGGAGCCGAGAGAATCGCCGGGATCGCCCGGCTCGTTGACTTTCCGGTACGCGGGCCCCAAATATCGATGTGCATATCTTCCGGGGAGCCGTAGAGCTGGCGCTTCCCGGCCACGGTAATGCCGATAGGAACACCGTTCCAATTGTCGATACCAAGACGCTGCGCGGTGCGCTTCGCGCCGCTGGCGGACAGAGCGCGAAGGTCGCGGCCTTTGCCCATATGAGCAGCTGCGCCGTCGACGTTGCTCCGGCGTCGACGCGCTCGTGATGCGACGAAGGCGAGGAGAACGGCCACGACCAGCAGGAGGCCTGCGGTGACGGCCGCGATCCATGTCGCGGACGCGGGCCAGACGACGGTGCCGCGCAGCACGCCGAAGAACAGCCCGAATGGATCCGTTGTCAGCTCCGGGTTAACGCCGTCAAGTTTGGATCCCCACGAGACGGCCAACCAGGTGGTGCCAAGCGCCGCAACGACGAGAATAAGCCCAACAATCATCGCGATTGTCTGGCCGTCGATCGCGCCCTGGTTGCGCCTATTCGATGCGCTCATGCCGCACCATCCTCTTCGATAGCTGCACCGTCGACGTCGACCTCAAAATCGTGGGCGACATCGCCAGCACTTTCCAGACCGATATACGGATCTGACTCATCTGGTTCAGGAAATGCAACGGCCGGATGCCAAAGCTTGTTGGTGTCGTTGATCGCCCGTTCGGATTCGATCAGCTCAACTTTCAGCGGAATCCCCGGGTGGCCACCCAGCTTTATGAGGAACTTTCCTCGACCGGGCGGCTCAGACTCGCGGCCCGCGCCGGTATCCCAGGCACCTGGGTCTTGCCACGATGTCAGCAGTTCCTGTTCGGCACGTGAAAGAGGGACAGCACTCGTCAGCATCGGCATCTCCGCGCCGGGGAGACCCCCGGCAATGACCATCGCGGCGCGCTCAACGAATCCGCGCGCCTTCATCCGATCGGCCTCATCCGGCAACGCGAGCAGGTCACTCATCGTGTGCGAAATCATCGCAAGGCCAACACCTTGCTGCCGGTTCAGCCGCGTCAGCGCGTCCACGCGGTCGACCATGCCGCGGCCCACCCGTAGCGCACGCCACAGCTCGTCCAAGACAACGAGGTAGTGGCGCCGCGGTTCCAGCCCTGCATCCGCGAGAGCATTCGCGATGTTCACCGTGCCGAACCCCGCCGACCAGCACGCAAGCAGAATCGCGGCCTGCATATCGGTGTCCGAATCGTCAACTGACGACACGTCATAGACCACAGGGCGGTCGCGCATCATTGGAACGTCGGTGGGATGAGCGAAGATTTCGCCGAGCCGGCCTCCGGTGGTGAGGCCGATAAGAGAGGCCTCTAGGTTGTCAGTAAGTTCCCTGTAGCGTTTGATGCTGCCGCGATCGAGCGCGACAGCCCGAACCTCGTCCGGCGCTTCCTGAATCACTTTAAGCAGATCACCGAGCACAGGCAC